>NZ_JAGEKO010000016.1:0-18060 GCF_017565345.1 Agrococcus sp. TF02-05
GGTCGGCACCGGCCGAGCCGGTGCCGGAGCCGGCGCCGAGCAGCCTCGCGGGGGTCCGCGAGGCGATCGGCGGTGCCGTCGCCGCCGGCGGGCTCGACGCCGCGGCGGGCGACGAGCTCCTGGGCCGCGTCGCGGCGCTCGAGGGCGTCGCCGCCGACGGACTGTCGGCTGGGCTCGCGGAGCTCCGCTCGCGCGTCGACGCGCTCGAGGCCGATGGCGCCGCGACTCCCGAGGCCGCCGCCGCCATCCGCGCGGCGATCGACGAGGTCACCGCCTCCGCTGCGTGAGCGTCACTCGCGGGGCTTCCGCGGCAGCCACTTGAGCAGGATCGCCGCGCCGGCGATGCACACCGCGGTGAGCCCGCCCGCCGCCCACGCGATCGACGCGATCGAGACGACCGCCGAGATCGCGAGCGGTGCCACGGCGCCGCCGAGGTCGACCGTCAGCCGCCACGCGCCGAGGAACGGCGCGGGGTTGCGAGGATCCGCGAGATCGGCGCCGAGCGTCATGATGATGCCGGAGCCGAGTCCGTTGCCGAGCCCGAGCACCATCGCGGCGGCGACGAACCAGCCGGTCGCGGCATCGAGGTCGTGCGACGCGGCGAGCATCGCGAACGCGACCGCCATGAGGCCGAGCGTCGGCACGACGCTCCAGAGCCGGCCGAACCGGTCCATGACCCAGCCCGACACGAAGAAGAGCGCGAAGTCGAGGCCGCCGGCGATGCCGATCACGAGGCCCGTCGTCGCGGCGTCGAGCCCGATCGAGATCGCCCACAGCGGCAGCAGCACGTTGCGCGCCGAGCGCGCGAGCGCGAGCATCGCCGCGCCGATGCCGACGGTCGCGAGCACGCGCCCGTGCTGCCGCACCACTCGCCACACGCCCGTGCGCTCCTGCCGCAGCTCGATGACGCCCGTCGTCGGAGGCTTCCGCTCGAAGGCCGTCGTCGGATCGGGGAGCACCACGAGCACCGCGATCGCGACGATCGTGCAGATGCCGAAGAACACCCACACCGCGCCGAGCGGGAGCCCGAGGCCCAGCACCGCCGCGCCGACGAGCGGGCCGACGAACATGCCGAGGCGGAAGATGCCGCCGAGCGTCGAGAGCGCCCTCGCGCGGTACCGGATCGGCACGTAGGTCGTCATGAACGCGTGCCGCGCGAGCGCGAAGACCGCGTGGCCGAGGCCGAGCACGAACACCGCGATGCCGAGCGTCCACGCATCCCTCGCGACGAGCGCGAGCACGAGCGCCGCGAGCACGAGCGCACCCGCGCCGATCATCGTCGGCCGCTCGCCGAAGCGCGCGACGACGCCGCCGCCCGGCACGTCGCCCGCGAGCTGCCCGATCGTCAGCATCGCCGCGACGACCGCCGCGACGGCGAGCGAGGCGCCGAGGTCGCCGGCGATGAGCGGGATGTAGGGGATGACGGCGCCCTCGCCGATCGCGAACGCCGCCGTCGGCACGTACACGGCGCCCGCGACGCGCTTCCACGGGAACCGCTCCGTCTCGTCGCCCCCGCTCACAGCCCGAGCCTATGACGCTCGCGCTGGACGACCGGATGCGGTGGCGGCGCGGGCGGGACGGACGATGCCGCGCCGGTAGGCTGGGGCATCATGGCCGATCTCGACATCGGCGGCGAGATCGCCGCCCTCCGCTCCACGTTCGCCGACATCAAGGCCGTCACCGACGTCGACCGGCTGGCCGCCGACATCGAGCGGCTCTCCGCCGCCGCCGGCGCCCCCGACCTGTGGGACGACCCCGAGGCGGCGCAGAAGGTCACGAGCCAGCTGAGCCACGCGCAGACCGATCTCCGCCGCATCGTCGAGGCCGAGTCGCGCATCGACGACCTCGAGGTGCTCGTCGAGATGGCGAACGAGGAGGCCGACGAGGCGACGCAGCTCGAGGCGAAGAAGGAGCTCGCGAGCCTGCAGAAGCTCATGGGCGAGATGGAGATCCAGACGCTCCTCGACGGCGAGTTCGACCCGCTGCCCGCGGTCGTCACGATCCGCGCGGGCGCGGGCGGCGTCGACGCCTCCGACTTCGCCGAGATGCTGCTGCGCATGTACCTCCGGTACGCCGAGCAGCACGGCATGCCCGTGACCGTCTACGAGACGAGCTACGCGGAGGAGGCGGGCATCAAGTCGGCCTCGTTCGAGATCGACGCGCCCTACGCGTTCGGGCAGCTCTCCGTCGAGGCCGGCACGCACCGGCTCGTGCGCATGAGCCCCTTCGGCGCCGCGGGCAAGCGCCAGACGTCGTTCGCGGCGGTCGAGGTCGTGCCGCTGTTCGAGCAGGTCGACGAGGTCGAGATCCCCGAGAACGACATCCGCGTCGACGTCTTCCGCTCCTCGGGCCCGGGCGGCCAATCGGTCAACACGACCGACTCCGCGGTGCGCATCACGCACATCCCGACCGGCGTCGTCGTCTCGATGCAGAACGAGAAGAGCCAGATCCAGAACCGCGCCGCCGCGATGCGCGTGCTGCAGAGCCGCCTCATGCTGCTCAAGCGCGAGGAGGAGGCGGCGCGCAAGAAGGAGCTCGCGGGCTCGATCGCCGCGAGCTGGGGCGACCAGATGCGCTCCTACGTGCTCGCGCCGTACCAGATGGTCAAGGACCTCCGCACGCTGCACGAGGTCAACAACCCCTCCGCGGTCTTCGACGGCGACCTCGACGGCTTCATCGCGGCGGGCATCCGCTGGCGCAAGCAGCAGCAGCGCGAGGACGCGGAGTAGCGACCGCCGTGGCCACTCGACCGCAGACCGGCGGCGACTACCTCGCGAGCCTCGACGACGGCCGGGTGGTCGTCCACGACGGCGAGCGCGTCGCGCGCGTCGCCGAGCATCCCGCCTTCGCCGGCACCGCATCCACCATCGCGTCGCTCTACGACGCCCTCCACGAAAAGGGGTCGGATGCGCTGCTCGCGCCGATCGGGGAGGCTCCCGGCGGCGACGGGGTCACCCACGCGTTCTGGACCGTGCCGCAGTCGCAGGACGACCTCCGCGCGCAGCGCGAGGCGATCCGCGCCTGGCAGTCGCGCACGCACGGCTGGCTCGGCCGCACGCCCGAGTTCATGGCGTGCATCTTCACGTCGATGGCGGCCCACGCGCCGTTCTTCGGCCGCTTCGAGGGCAACGTGCGCGCGGCGCTCGAGCGCGACCAGCGAGCCGTCACCCACTATGCCCAAGCGCTCGTCAACCCGCCCGTCGACCGCGAGCTGCCGCCCGACGAGGTCGGCGACGTCTTCCTGCACGTCGTCGACGAGACCGACGAGGGCGTCGTGCTGCGCGGCGCGAAGGCGGTCGTCACGGGCGCCGCGACGGCGCAGCGACTGTTCGTCTCGCACTTCGGCGGCGAGGTGCAGACGGATGCGTTCGCGATCGCCGCGTCGGTCGCGGTCGGCTCGCCGGGCGTGCGCGTCTACACGCGCGGCACGCCCTTCCGCCCCGACCAGCCGCTCGCGCGGCGCTTCCAGGAGCACGACGCGCTCGTCGTGTTCGACGACGTGCTCGTGCCGTGGGACGACGTCCTCATCCGCGACGCGGAGACGATGCTCGCCTTCAACCGCGGCGCCGTCGGCTGGAACGTCCGGCTCGCGTTCCAGGCGGCGACGCGGCTCGAGGCGAAGCTCGAGCGCATCGCGGGCCTCGCGGTCCGCGCGGCAGAGATCATGGGCACCGACCAGCGGCGCGGCACGCAAGCGGCGCTCGGCGAGCTCATCGCCTTCCGGCACACGGTCGCGGGCCTGCGCGACGCGATGATCGAGCAGGCGGCGCCGTCGGGGGAGTCGATCCTGCCGGGCGTCGACGCCGCGATGGCGTTCTCGGCACTCGCGCCCGACGCCTACTCGCGCATGCGCGTCTCGCTCGAGACGACGCTCTCCTCCGCGCTCGCGCACCTGCCGGTGCCGCTCGACGCGCTCGGCTCGCCGGAGGTCGCCCCGATCGAGCCGCTCCTGCGCGGCTCGGGCGGGACGGATGCGCGCGAGCGGCTCGAGGTCGTCGGCGAGCTGTGGGATGCGATCGGCACGGGCTTCGGCGCCCGGCACGAGCTCTACGAGCGCAGCTACTGGGGCCAGCCCGAGCGCACCCATGTCGGCATCCTCGGGCTCGCGCGGGCCGACGGCCGCGTCGCCCGCTGGCAGGCACGACGGCACTCCTGACGACGCTCGAGAGCGACGCGGCTCGAGCCGAGGTCGCGCCGCGCCGACCGCGGTGCGGACCGGACGCATCCGGCGCCCGTAGCCTCGACGGGCCATGATCCGCTTCGACGAGGTCTCGAAGACCTACTCCCGCAAGGCTCGCCCCGCGCTCGACGGCGTCTCCCTCGAGATCCTCAAGGGCGAGTTCGTCTTCCTCGTCGGCGCCTCCGGCTCGGGGAAGTCGACCCTCATCCGCATGGTGCTGCGCGAGGAGACGCCCTCGAGCGGCGAGGTGCACGTGCTCGGCCAGCGCCTCAAGGCGCTCCCGAACCGGCGCGTGCCGTTCTTCCGCCGCAACCTCGGCGTCGTGTTCCAGGACTTCCGCCTGCTCGGCAACAAGACCGTCTACGAGAACGTCGCCTTCACGCTCCAGGTGATCGGCAAGAGCCGCGCCTTCATCTCGGAGGCCGTGCCCGACGTGCTGAAGATCGTCGGGCTCGCGGGCAAGGCCTCGCGGCTGCCGCACGAGCTCTCGGGCGGCGAGCAGCAGCGCGTCGCGATCGCGCGCGCGGTCGTCAACCGGCCGCCGATCCTGCTCGCCGACGAGCCGACCGGCAACCTCGACCCGTCGACGAGCGCGGGCATCATGGCGCTGCTCGCCCGCATCAACGAGGGCGGCACGACCGTCGTGATGGCGACGCACGAGGCGTCGATCGTCGACGAGATGCAGAAGCGCGTCGTCGAGCTCGACGCCGGCCGCATCATGCGCGACGAGGCGCACGGCTCCTACCGCCGCCACCTCGGCGACGACGACGAGCTCGCCCCGCGAGCGCTCGAGGAGGAGATCGCGTGAGGGTCCAGCTGATCGCGCAGGAGGTCTGGAACGGGCTGCGCCGGAACCTCTCGGTCGTCGTCTCGGTCGTGCTCGTGACGTTCATCTCGCTCTCGTTCGTCGGCGCCGCGATCCTGCTGCAGATGCAGATCAACCAGATGAAGGGCTTCTGGTACGACCGGGCCCAGGTCGGCGTGTACTTCTGCGGCCCGGTCGACGCGACGGCGACGTGCAGCCAGACCGCCGCGACCGCCGAGCAGGTCGACGCCGTGCGGGCCGTGCTCGAGAGCGGCGCGATCGCGCCCTACGTCGCCGACGTCGAGTTCGAGGATCGCGAGCTCGCCTACCAGCACTTCATGGAGCAGTTCGGGGGCACGTCGAGCGCCGAGTTCGCGAGCCCGGAGACCATGAACGAGGCGCTGTGGGTGCGCCCCACGACGCCGCAGGACGCCGATCTCATCCGCGAGGCGACGAGCGCGCTCCCGGGCGTGCTCGAGGTGCGCGACCAGCGGGCGCTGCTCGAGCCGATCTTCCAGGTGCTGAGCACCGCGAGCCTCGCCGCGATCGGCATCGCCGTCCTCATGCTCGTCGCGGCCGTCCTGCTCATCTCCACGACCATCCGACTCTCCGCCTTCTCCCGCAAGCGCGAGCTCGGGATCATGCGGCTCGTCGGCGCCTCGAACCGGTTCATCCAGACGCCGTTCATCATCGAGGGGATCGTCGCCGCGCTCGTCGGCGCGGTGCTCGCCGCAGGAGCGGTCGTCGCGACCGTGCACTTCCTGCTGCAGGGCTACGTCGCGCCGATGCTGCAGACCATCGCGATCGTCGGGCTCGACGACGCGCTCGTCGTCGCGCCCGTGCTGCTCGGGATCGGCGTGCTGTTCGCCGGCGTCGCGGCGGCGGTCGCGATCCGGCGCTACCTCCGGATCTAGCCGGCCGGGGCCGCGCTACACTGGGCGGCTGCCCGAGCACGGGCTGTCGAGACCACCGAGACCGGGAGCGAGCCATGCCGCGGGAACAGGGCCAGAGGGTCGTGGCGCAGAACCGCAAGGCGCGCCACGACTACCACATCGAGGATCGCGTCGAGGCCGGCCTCGTGCTCACCGGCACCGAGGTGAAGTCGCTGCGCGCCGGTCGCGCGTCGCTCGTCGACGGCTACGCGTTCGTCGACCGCGGCGAGGCGTGGCTCGACGCCGTGCACATCCCGGAGTACGGGCAGGGCACGTGGACGAACCACCCGCCGCGGCGGAAGCGCAAGCTCCTGCTGCACCGCGCCGAGATCGACAAGCTCGCCGCCAAGGTCGCGCAGGGCGGCTACACGCTCGTGCCGCTCTCGCTCTACTTCTCCGACGGCCGAGCGAAGGTCGAGCTCGCGGTCGCGAAGGGCAAGAAGGAGTACGACAAGCGGCACGCGCTGCGCGAGCGGCAGGACAAGCGCGAGGCCGAGCGCGCGATGCGCACGCGCAACCGCCTCGGCGACTGACCGCTGCACGGTTCGACAATCGCGGGGCTCGTCGGTTGAATGGGGCTTCCGGCACTCACCCAGGGCTCGCCGGAGGAAAGGCGCCATGCGCATCGGCATCCTGACGTCCGGCGGCGACTGCCCCGGGCTCAACGCGGTCATCCGAGCGGCTGTGCTCACCGGCATGAAGCACCACGGGCACGAGTTCGTCGGCATCCGCGACGGCTACCGCGGGCTCAAGGACGGCGACGTCCGGGTGCTCAACCGATCGGCGGTGCGCGGCACCTCCCGCATCGGCGGCACGATCCTCGGCACGAGCCGCACGAACCCCTACGAGGGGGAGAAGGGCGGGCCCGAGCGCATCGCCGAGACGCTCGAGCGGCTCGGGATCGAGGCGGTCATGGCGATCGGCGGCGAGGGCACGCTCGCGGCCGCCAATCGGCTCGCCGACGACGGCATCCCGATCGTCGGGGTGCCGAAGACGATCGACAACGACCTCGACGCGACCGACTACACCTTCGGCTTCGACACCGCCGTGCAGATCGCGACCGAGGCCGGCGACCGGCTGCGCACGACGGGCGACTCGCACATGCGCTGCATGGTGCTCGAGGTCATGGGGCGGCACGTCGGCTGGATCGCGCTCCACACCGGCATCGCGACGGGTGCGCACGTCACGCTCATCCCCGAGCAGCCGCGCTCGATCGAGTGGATCTGCGAGTACGTGCAATCGGTGTACGACCGCCGCCGCGCCCCGCTCGTCGTCGTCTCCGAGGGCTTCAAGCTCGAGGGGATGGACGAGGAGTACTCCCGCAAGGGCCTCGACGCGTTCGACCGGCCCCGCCTCGGCGGCATCGGGGAGGTGCTCGCGCCGATGATCGAGGAGCGCACCGGCATCGAGTCGCGCGCGACGGTGCTCGGCCACATCCAGCGCGGCGGCGCGCCGTCGGGCGCCGACCGCGTGCTCGCGACGCGCTTCGGGCTCGCGGCAGTCGACGCGATCACGGATCGCGCGTGGGGCTCGATGGTGTCGCTGCGGGGCACCGAGATCGTGCGCGTGCCGATGGCCGAGGCGCTCGGCGACCTCAAGCGCGTGCCAGACCACCGCTACCGCGAGGCGGAGCTGCTCTTCGGCTGACGGTTGCCCGGAGAGGCCGGGCGCGCTACCATGGTGGGCTGGCCTCGCCAGCGCGCCGGACGCATCCGGCATTGGAAACTCCACAGCGTGCGACTCGCACCCAGCACGGGGATGATCGGTTTCGACAGCGTCTCGATTGCTGCGGGAAGCGGGTAGAGGATGCAGGGTCATCTCTTCAACGCCCCCTGCAAACCAATAGGTGCCAATGCAAAGCGCACCGACTTCGCCCTCGCTGCCTAAGCGAGCCTGAAGTCCGTCAGACCGGGGTCGCTCTCGCCCCGGACCCTGGCGTCATCTGAGAGCTCGCTGCGATGCTGCGTCACAGGGCATCGCGGGACTTGAACTGTGACTGGGCTCGTCGACCTAGGTGCTCAGGACAAAGGTCGGAGCCGAGCAGAACGCCACCCTTGAGCTGCACCCGGAGAAGCCGCACGATGTGAGCGTTGGACGGGGGTTCGATTCCCCCCATCTCCACCATCGGTCGAGTCGCACGCTGTGAGAGCCCCCGCTCGCTACTGTCGAGCCATGGGGCTGCTCTCGCGCGCGATCGGAGCGCGCGCGCTCGATCGTGCGCCGTGGTGGCTGTCGCTCGTCCTGGGCATCGGATGCGTCGGGCTCGGCCTCGTGCTCGTCGCGCGCCCGTTCCTCTCCCTCGGCGCGCTCGTCGTGGCGCTCGCCGTCGCGCTCCTCGTCGCGGCCGTCGCCGAGCTGCTGCGCGGCGGGCGGTGGTGGAGCGCGCTCGCGGGGCTCGCGTGGGCGGCCGCGGGCGTCCTCGTGCTCGTGCTCCCGGCGCTCACGATCGGCGCCCTCGTGGTCGTCGTGGGCGTCGCGATGATCGTGAGCGGCGCGCTCGACGCCGTGCGAGCGGTCCGCGAGGGTGTGGGTGAGCGCGGCGCCGACCTCGCGCTCGCGATCGCGGGCGTGCTCCTCGGCGTGCTCGCCCTCGCGTGGCCCGACGTCTCGGTGCTCGCGCTCGCGGCGGTGCTCGGCGCCCGGCTCGTGCTGCTCGGCGTGCAGCTCGTGCGGCGCGCCGTCGATCGAGCGCGCGGCCGCGCCCCGGAGCGCCGGCCGCGACCGCGGCGGCGCGGGGCGCTCGCGGCGATCGCGCTCGTCGCGGTCGCGGGCCTCGCGCTCGTCGGGCTGCAGCTGAGCGGCTCGCCGCGGCCCGACGCGTTCTACGACCCGCCCGCGGGCGTCGCCGCCGAGCCGGGCGCGCTCCTGCGCAGCGAGCCCTTCGACCGCGCGATGCCCGACGGCTCGATCGCCTGGCGCATCCTCTACACGACGACCGGTGCCGACGGCGAGCCGGCCCTCGCATCCGGCCTCGTGGTCGTGCCCGAGCGCGGCACGGCGCATCCGGTCGTCGCGTGGTCGCACGGCACGACGGGCTTCGCGACCGGATGCGCGCGGAGCCTGCTCGACGAGCCGTTCGTCGCGGGCGCGATGCCCGACGCGCAAGCCGTGATCGACGCGGGCTGGGCGATCGTCGCGACCGACTACGCGGGGCTCGGCACCGCTGGCAGCCAGCCGTACCTCATCGGCGAGGGGGAGGGGCCGAGCGTGCTCGACGCGATCCGCGCCGCGCAGCGCCTCGAGGCGGCAGCGCTCGCGCCCGAGACGGTGCTGTGGGGCCACTCGCAAGGCGGGCACGCGGCGCTGTGGGCCGGCGGCATGGCGAGCGACTACGCACCGGAGCTCGAGATCGTCGGCGTCGCGGCGATGGCACCCGCGACCGACCTCCCCGCGCTCCTCGACGGCGTCGCGGGCTCGGTCGTCGGCCCGATCTTCGGTTCGTTCGCGCTCGCGGCGTACGACGCCGCCTACCCCGACGTCGCCACGGCCGACTACGTGCGACCCGGCGCGCGCATCCTCGTCGACGCCGCGCAGCGGCGCTGCCTCACCGACCCCGCGACGCTCGTCTCGCTCGCGACCTCGGTCTTCAGCGGCGCCCCGGTCTTCTCCCGCAGCCCCGGCGATGGTGCGCTCGGCGCGCGGGCCGCCGAGAACGTGCCGACCCTGCCGATCGACGCACCCGTGCTCGTCGCGCAAGGCGGCGCCGACTCGCTCATCACGCCCGACGCGCAGGCCGGCTGGGTCGAGGCGCGGTGCGCCGAGGGCTGGTCGATCGACCACCGCACCTACGACGGCCTCGACCACATGGGCCTCGTCTCGGGCGAGTCGGCGCTGCTGCCGGAGCTCGCCGCGTGGACCGCCGCCCGGTTCGCGGGCGAGCCGACGCCGGCGGGCTGCCGCTGACGCCATCGCGCGGGCGACGCTCGACTAGCCTGGAGGTCCCCGATCCTGCGAGGAGGCAGCGTGAGCGAGTACCGGGTCGTCGACCCCTACACCGGCCAGGTCGTCAAGGAGTACCCCACCGCGACCGATGACGAGATCCGTGCGGCGATCGAGCGCGCCCACGCGACGTTCGAGCCGTGGCGCGCGACGCCGATGGCGGAGCGCGCGGCGATCCTCTCGAAGGCCGCGACGGCCTTCACCGAGCGCTCGCGCGAGCTCGCCGAGATCATCCGCACCGAGATGGGGAAGCCGCTCGGGCAGGGCGTCTTCGAGGCGGAGTTCTCGGGCGAGATCATCCAGTACTACGCCGACAACGCCGCCGAGTTCCTCGCCGACGAGGTGCTGACCACGCGCTCCGGCCTCGACGCGCGCGTCGTGAAGTCGGCGCAGGGCGTGATCCTCGGCATCATGCCGTGGAACTTCCCGTACTACCAGGTCGCCCGCTTCGCCTTCCCCAACCTCATGCTCGGCAACACCGTGCTGCTGAAGCACGCGCCGCAGTGCCCGTGGTCGGCCACGGTCATCACCGAGATCCTCGAGGAGGCGGGGCTGCCCGCCGGCGCCTACGAGAACATCTTCGCGACGAACGACCAGATCGGCGAGATCGTCATCCCCGACCCGCGCGTGCGCGGCGTCTCGCTCACGGGCTCCGAGCGCGCGGGTGCCGCGGTCGCCGAGATCGCCGGCCGCAACCTCAAGAAGGTCGTGCTCGAGCTCGGCGGCAGCGACCCCTTCGTCGTGCTCTCGACGGACGACATGGATGCCGTGGTCGAGTCGGCGGTCGCGACGCGCATGGAGAATTCGGGCCAGGCGTGCAACGCCTCGAAGCGCTTCATCGTCGTCGACGAGCTCTACGACGAGTTCTCGACGCGGCTCGCGCAGGCGATCGCCACGGTCGAGGTGGGCGACCCCGAGGACGAGGACGCGCTCGTCGGCCCGCTCTCGTCGCAGGCCGCCGCCGACCGGCTGCGCGAGCAGACGAGCGCCGCGATCGCGGAGGGCGCGCGCGTGCTCGCCGGCGCGGTCGACGGCGACGGCACGCGCGTGCAGCCCGCGCTGCTCGCCGACGTGACCGACGCCATGAGCGTCTACCGCGAGGAGCTCTTCGGCCCGGTCGGCACCGTCTACCGCGCGAAGGACGTCGACGACGCCGTGCGCATCGCGAACGACACGCCCTTCGGGCTCGGCGCGCGCGTGTGGTGCAGCGACCCCGAGCTCGCGCGCGCGGTCGCCGACCGCATCGACGCCGGCATGGTCGCGATCAACGACGCGAGCGCCGAGGACTACGACATGCCCTTCGGCGGCACGAAGCGATCGGGCTTCGGCCGCGAGCTCGGCCCGCACGGCATGGAGGAGTTCATGAACAAGAAGCTCGTCGTCGGCTGATCACTCGAGCCAGCGGCGACGCCGCTTCGCGCGCGCCCGCGCCCAGGCCGGTCCGAGCTCCGACTCGGCGGCCAGGGCGCGGGCGCGCTCGCTCCCCGCCAGCCGGCCGGAGCTGAACGCGTCCTCGCCGTCGAGGAGCCGCACGAGGACGTCCTGCGCGACGACCGCGCCGTGCTGCGCGCGCACGCGCGCGAGCACGACGTCGCCCGCCTCAGCGGCGACGCGCGGGATCGCCTCGAGGTCGGGCGGCTCGGCGCCCTCGAGCGGTTCGAGCTTCGTCTCCACGTCGCGGTGGTGGGTCGCCATGCCCCGATCGTCCATCGCGGTCCCGGCCGCCGGGCCGGAGGCGGATCAGCGCAGCAGGCCGGCCATGCGCTTCGCGATGATGCCGCCGACCCTCGTGGGCACGAGGCGCGCGAGCCGGTCGAGGGCGCGGGCGTCCTTGCCGATCACGAGCCGCGGCGCGCCTGCGGCGACCGCGTCGACGATCTGGCTGCCCGCGTCGGCGGCCGTCGTGAGCGAGGCGGCGGCCCCCGACGACTCGACGGAGCGCTCGATCGAGACGCCCGAGTTGCCGGTGATGTTCGTGCCGACGCCGCCGGGGAAGACGACCGTCACCGCGACGCTCGAGCCCTGGAGCTCGGCTTGCATGCCCTCGGTGAGGAGCTTCACGGCGGCCTTGCTCGCGCCGTAGGCCGACTGCCCCGGCACGGGCGCGAGCGCGCCCATGCTCGAGACGTTGAGCAGCGCGGCCGCGGGGCGGGCCTTGAGCAGCGGCAGGAACGCGGTGACGGTGTGCACGACGCCCCAGAAGTTGACCTGCATGACGCGCTCGAGCGTCTCGATCGGCAGCTCGCCGATGCGCTGGAACGGGTGGATGATGCCCGCGACGTTGAGCAGGCCGTCGACCTGGCCGTGGGCGGCGAGCACCGCGTCGGGCAGCGCCTCGACCGCCGCGCGATCGGCGACGTTGACGACGTGCGTCGAGAGCCGATCGCCCGCACCGGCGAGCCGAGCGGTCTCGGCGAGGCCGTCGGCGCTCAGGTCGACGGCCGCGACGCGCGCCTCGCGGCGCAGGAGCTCGAGCACGACCTCCCGGCCGATGCCGTTGCCGCCGCCGGTGACGACGAAGGTGCGGGAAGCGAGCTGCACGGTTCCTCCTCGGGATGCGTCAACTTAGTTGACGATGGAGCCCCATGCTATGCGATGGCGGCCTGCAGCACTGCGCCGTAGCGCGCGATGAGGGCGTCGCGGTCGGCCGCGAGCCGCTCGTCGCCGACCGCCCACAGCGCGTAGAGCATGCCGCCGGCGGCCGCGGCCGCGAGGCGCGCCTTGAGGTCGGCGTCCGCGCCGCCGCCGAGCCGCTCGCGCAGCGGCGCGACGAAGCCCTCCTCGTGCGCCCGGCGCAGCTGCGATCCGATGCCCTCGGCATCGCTCGCCCGCAGCAGGGCGAGGAAGACGCCGCGGGTGTCGCCGCGAGCGTCGAGGAGCGCCTCGGCGCAGCGCGCGCCGAAGCCGTCGAGCGGCCCCTCGAGCGTGCGGCGCCACGCCGCCGCGAGCGCGCCGGGGCGCATGGCGTCGAGGAAGAGCGCCTCCTTCGAGCCGAAGCGCCGGATGACGACCGCGGGATCGACGTCGGCGAGCGCCGCGATGTCGCGCACGGTCGTGCCGGCGTAGCCGCGCTCGAGGAAGAGCCGCGCGGCCGCCGCGGCGATCGCGCCGGGATCGGCGGCCGGTCGCGCCACGTCAGGCGACCGTGCCGACCATCGGGCGGCCCTCCGCCGCCCACCGCAGGGTCCCGCCCGCGACGCTCACCGCATCCATGCCCCGCTGCTCGAGGAAGGCGACGACCTGACCGCTCCGCGCGCCCGAGCGGCAGATGACCGCCGCGCCGTCGGGCACCTCGTCGAGCCGCTCGACGATCTCGCTCATGGGGATGTGCAGCGCGTCGACCGCGTGCCCCGCCTCCCACTCGTGCTGCTCGCGCACGTCGACGATCGGGCGGTCGGCGGTCTCGGCGGGCGTGATCTCTCGCATGGATCGAGGCTATCGATCCGCGCTCAGGGCGAGCATCATGGCCGGCATGACGGATGTGCGCACGGTGCTCTGGTTCGACGGCCGCATCGAGGAGGCGGCCGAGCTCTACGTCTCGCTCCTGCCCGGCTCCGCGGTCATCGACGTGATGCGGATCCCGGAGGACGAGAACCCCTGGCCCGGCGGGATGGCGGCGGGGGAGGCGCTCACGATCGACCTGACGATCGGCGGGGCGCCCTTCCAGCTGCTGAACGGCGGGCCGCAGTTCCGGCAGTCGGAGGCGGTCTCGATCGCGCTCACCGTCGACGGGCAGGCCGAGGTCGACCGGCTGTGGGACGCGCTCGTCGCCGACGGCGGCGAGGAGTCGATGTGCGGGTGGTGCCGCGATCGCTTCGGCGTCTCGTGGCAGGTCATCCCGCGGCAGCTCGGCGAGCTCATGCAGGGACCGCGCTCGAAGGACGTCACGCGCGCGATGCTCGAGATGCGGAAGCTCGACGTCGCGGCGCTCGAGGCCGCCGCGCGCGGCTGACCCCGGGGCGGCGCGGTCAGCGCGCGAGGCGCTCGAGCAGCGCCTCGTGCAGCGCGCCGTTCGTGGCGAGCGCGGAACCGTGCCACAGGCCCGCGTGGCCCTCGACCGACGTGAAGCGGCCGCCGGCCTCCTCGATCACCGGCACGAGCGCGGCCATGTCGTAGGGCTTGAGGTCGAACTCCGCGACCGCGTCGACCTTGCCCTCCGCGAGCAGCATGTAGCTCCACGCGTCGCCGTACGAGCGCGCCCGCCACACGTCGCGCTGCAGGCCGATGAGGTCGTCGAGCCTGCCCGCGCCGTCCCAGCCCTGGATCGCGTTGTACGACAGCACTGCATTCGCGAGCGACGCGACGCCCGAGACGCGCAGGCGGCGGGGCGCGGCGGGGTCGGTCCACGCCCCGGAGCCCTCCGCGGCCCACCAGCGCGCCCCGAGGGCGGGGGAGGAGACGACGCCGACGACCGGTCTGCCCTCGACCGCGAGCGCGATGAGGGTCGCCCAGATCGGGGCGCCGCGCAGGAAGTGCGCCGTGCCGTCGATCGGGTCGACGATCCACTGCCGCGGCGCGTCGCCCTCGGTGCCGAACTCCTCGCCGAGGATCGCGTCGTCCGGGCGCTCCTCGGCGAGCATGGCGCGGATGCGCTGCTCGACCGCGCGGTCGGCGTCCGTCACGTGCGTCGTGTCGGCCTTCGTCGTGATCTCGAGGTCCTGCGCGCCGAAGCGCGCCATCGAGATGGCGTCGGCGGCGTCGGCGAGCCGGAGCGCGAGGGCGAGGTCGTCGTCGTAGCGGGTCACGCCCTCCAGCGTAGGCGGCGCGTCACTCCTCGTGCCGCTGCTGCCGCGCGGCGACGAGCGTGCCGAGCAGCCGCTGCATCGAGTCGACGCGGCGCTGCCCGAGGCGCCCCTCGAGCGCGGCGATCGTGAGCTCGCAGTACTCCTCGCCCGGCAGGTGCGAGCAGCCGCGGGGGCAGTCCTCGGCGACCGCCGCGAGGTCGGGGAACCCGCTCAGCACGTTGGCGGTCGCGACGTGGCCGAGGCCGAAGGAGCGCACGCCCGGGGTGTCGATGATCCAGCCGGAGCCGAGCTTGAACGAGACGGTCGACGACGAGGTGTGGCGGCCGCGGCCGGTGACGGCGTTCACGTGGCCGACCGCGCGCATCGCGCCGGGCACGAGCGCGTTCACGAGCGTCGACTTGCCGACGCCCGAGTGGCCGACGGCGACGGTCGTGTGGCCGTCGAGCCGCTCGCGCAGCGCCTCGACCGGGGGATCCTCGAGCGACGACTGCCACACCTCGATGTCGAGCCCCTCGAAGTGGGCGAGGAAGGGCGCGGGGTCGGCGACGTCGGTCTTCGTCACGACCATGACGGGCGTGATGCCGGCGTCGAGTGCCGCGACGAGGTAGCGGTCGACGAGCGCCGGCCGCGGCTCGGGGTCGGCCGCCGCGACGACCATGAGCAGCACGTCGGCGTTCGCGACGATGACGCGCTCGACGACGTCGGTGTCGTCGGCGGAGCGGCGCAGCACGGTCGAGCGGGGCTGGATGCGCACGATGCGGGCGAGCGATCCCTCCTCGCCGCTCGTGTCGCCCACGACGTCGACCCGGTCGCCCGCGACGATCGCCTGCTTGCGCAGCTCGCGCGCCCGCGCGGCGGTCACGACGGCCTCGTCGGGCTCGCCGACGCGCACGGCGAGCGTGTACCGACCGCGGTCGACGGCCGTCACGATGCCCGTGATGGCGTCGTCGTGCTCGGGCCGGTGCTTCGAGCGCGGCCGGTTCGCCTTGGGGTTCGGCCGCTCGCGCACGCTCGACTCGTCGTACTCCTCGTACGGGTCCTCGTAGTCGCCGAGCCAGCTCATGCGCTCACGCCGTCGCTCCCTCGCCGCCCGGCCCCGCGAGCATCCCCGCCCACAGCTCCGGGAACTCGGGGATCGTCTTCGCCGTCGCGCCGATGTCGTCGACCTCGACGCCGGGGACGCGCAGGCCCACGACCGCGCCCGCCGTCGCGATGCGGTGGTCGTCGAACGCGCGCCACGCGCCGCCCGCGAGCGGGGCCGGCTCGACGCGGATGCCGTCGGGCAGCGCCTGGGCGCGCCCGCCGAGCGCCGCGATGTCGTCGACGAGGGCGCGGATGCGGTCGGTCTCGTGCCCGCGGATGTGGCCGATCCCCGTGACCTCCACGGGCCCCGACGCGAGGGCGCCGAGCGCGACGATCGTCGGCGCGAGCTCGCCCGCCGCGTGCATGTCGAGGCTCGCGCCGGGGATCGCGCCGCCGACGGCCTCGACCTCGAGGCATCCGTCCGCCAGCCTCGACGTCGCGCCGAACGGCTCGAGCAGCTGCGGCAGGAGCGCGCCCACCTGGGTCGTCTCGCGCGGCCAGCCGTCGAGCACGACGCGGCCGCCGACCGCGACGACGGCCGCGAGGAACGGCGCCGCGTTCGAGAGGTCGGGCTCGATCCGCTCGTCGAGCGCGGCGATCGGGCCGGGCTCGACGCGCCACGAGGCATCGCCCACGCGGCGCGCGTCGACGCCGCGCTGCCGCAGCGCCTCGAGCGTCATCTCGATGTGGGGGAGCGAGGGCAGCCGCTCGCCCCGGTGGTGGAGCGTGAGGCCCTCGTCGAAGCGCGCGCCGACGAGCAGGAGCGCCGAGACGAACTGGCTCGAGGCGCTCGCGTCGATCTCGATCTCGCCCCCGCGGACGCTCCGCGCGCCGTGCACGGTGAAGGGCAGCCGCGGCTCCTCGGCGTCGACGCGCACGCCGAGCGCGCGGAGGCTCGAGATCGTCTCGGCCATGGGCCGCTCGCGAGCGTGCGGGTCGCCGTCGAACGCGACCGGGCCGTCGCCGAGCGCCGCGACGATCGGGAGGAAGCGCATCGCGGTGCCCGCGAGCCCGCAGTCGATCGAGGAGCCGCCCCTGATGGGGCCGGGCGTCACGGCGAGGTCGGGGCCGAACCGACCGTCGCCGGGCGTCTCGCGGATCGTCGCGCCGAGCGACCTGAGCCCCTCGACCATGATGCGGGAGTCGCGGCTGCGGAGCGGCCGGTGGAGCGTCGAGCCGCCGTCGGCGAGCGCCGCGAGCAGCAGCGCCCGGTTCGTGAGGCTCTTCGAGCCCGGCAGCTGCACGCGCGCGTCGAGCCGCGAGGTCGCGGTGGGGGCCGTCCAGGGCCGGGAATGATCGGGGTTCGGCATCGGTTGCAATCTATCGGTCGGAGGCGGATGGTGAGGAGGTGCCGGTGCCGACAGCGACACTAGACTCGCCCGCGATGGCAAGCGAGCAGACAGAGCCCGAGCAGACCGGGCCCGAGCAGACCGGGCCCGAGCAGGCAGCGGCGGCGAAGCGCGACGACTTCGCGGAGCAGGCGATGCAGTACGCAGACCAGCTCTACGGAGCGGCGATGCGCATGACGCGCAACCCCGCCGACGCGGCTGACCTCGTGCAGGAGACGCTGCTCAAGGCCTACGCGGCGTACGGGTCGTTCAAGCAGGGCACGAACCTGCGGGCCTGGCTCTACCGCATCCAGACCAACACCTACATCAACACCTATCGCAAGCAGCAGCGCCGGCCCTTCGAGGCGGCGCTCGACGACATGGCGGAGTGGCAGATCGGCGACGCCGAGTCGTTCACCGCGACCGCCGCGCGCAGCGCCGAGGCCGAGGCCATCCACCGGATGCCCTCGGGCGTCGTGAAGGACGCGCTGCAGGAGGTCCCCGAGGACTTCCGCATGGCGGTCTACTGGGTCGACGTCGAGGGGCTCAGCTACGCCGAGACCGCCGAGGTCATGGAGACCCCGATCGGCACCGTCATGAGCCGGCTGCACCGCGGTCGCAAGCTGCTGCGAGGCCTGCTGGCCGACTATGCCCGCGAGCAGGGCATCGCCGTGCAGGATCCCACCGTGAAGGAGAAGAAGCCGTGAGCGAGACGCCGGCCATCGAGATGCCGCAGGCGAAGCGCGACTGCGCCGAGGCGCGAGCCGCGCTGGAGGAGTACCTCCACAACGAGCTGTGCGCCGAGGACGCCGCGGATGTGCGCGCGCACCTCGCCGAGTGCGAGGAGTGCTCGGCCGAGCACCACGTGGGCGAGATGCTGACCGCGGCGCTCCAGGGCGCGTGCAAGGACCGCGCGCCCGAGGAGCTGCGCGCGAAGCTGCTCGCGACGCTGCGCGCCGCGCAGGCGCAGCACGGCTGACGCGCATGCAATGACGCGGGGCGGGACCGGATCGGTCCCGCCCCGCGTCGTCTGCGGGCTCACGCGGCC